>NZ_DASVSF010000010.1 GCF_036388275.1 Longimicrobium sp. | reverse complement strand
ATTACCGCCGGGGTGGCGAGGCCTTCGTCCTCAAGATGGGTGTTGATGCCGTAGCGTAGCCGGATGTCCATCGGCCGGGCGACCTGCCTCGCGGTGTCCATTTGTTTTAGGTAGCTTGCTTTTATGGTAGCCAGGTAGATTGCTATCCAGAGAAGCGAGCATGGCAAAGATCATCGTGGTTGCATCGAGCAAGGGAGGTGTCGGCAAGACCCTTGTGTCCATGGTATTGGCAAGTCGCCTTGCAACCGGCGGGTTACGTGTGGCGGCCATAGACGCCGACCCGAACGGCGCCCTCGCTGACTGGCGGGCCAACGTATGGGATGGCCCGGCCTTCGTGGTCGAGGCCGAGCCGGACGCCGCACGGCTGGCACATCGGATCCCCGACCTCGCGGCCTCGACCGATTTGCTGATCGTCGACACGGCAGGCTTCGGCAACCAAGCAGCCGCCGCGGCGATTGCCAGCGCGGACGCCGTGATTGTCCCAATGCTGGCGAGCCGTGCCGACATCGCCGAGGCCACTAGGACCGTGCAACTCGCCCAAGGCCTTGCCCGGGCCGCGCGCCGAGACATTCCGGCGCGAGTGCTGCGAAATAAGGTTAATGCTCGGACCGCTGTGGCACAGCACGCCCGTGGAGAGGTCGAAAGCGCCGGCCTACCCCTTCTGGCGACCACGCTCAGTCAGGTCGTCGCATATACGGAGTTGACCCACAACGGTCGGCTGCCGCGCCAAGCGCCGGCAGCGGTAGAGATCGAACGTTTGGTAGATGAATTGCGCGGCTTCGAGTGGCTTCCAGGACCCGTAAGATAGCGCGGTAGCCTGGTACCGATATACTTACTACCGCAATAGCGAGGTACCCTGGTGCCTGTTGCACAATTCGCCTCTGCAACGCGATCCGGTCGACAACGCATTGAGTTATCATTGACTGCGGTGGGTCGGCCTGATTCGATTGGTTCGACGCACTGGCACGGATCGACCGATGGCGCACCACTTCCGCGAAGCCGAGCGCCGCCAGAAGGCGCTGCTGCCGGCCGACATGATGGAGTGGCTGCCGGAGAACGACATCGTCCACCTGATCGTCGAGGCGGTGGAGCTGATGGACCTCTCGAAGTTCGAGGTCAGCTACAAGCTCGGCCGTGCCGGACAGCCGCCGTTCGCACCGCAGGTGCTGCTGGCCCTGCTGATCTACGCCTATTCGCAGGGCGTACGCTCGAGCCGGGCGATCGAGCGGCTATGCCAGCGTGACGCCGGCTACCGCTTCATCGTCGCCGAGCATCAGCCGGACCACACGGTGATCGCGCGGTTCCGCCAGTGCCATGCCGCCGCGATGAAGGCGGTGTTCCTTGCTGTGTTGCGGCTGTGCCGGGAAGCGGGGCTGGTGCGGCTGGGCCTGGTGGCGCTGGACGGCACCAAAGTACAAGGCAACGCGTCGCTGGAAGCCAACCGCACAGCAGCCAGCATCGAGGCGGAAATCGAGAAGATCCTGGCCGAGGCCGAGGCGGCCGACGCCAAGGACGACAGCCGGCCCGCCGTGCAGCAGGGCGCGACCTTGCCGAAGGCGCTGGCGCGGCGGGCGGATCGGCTGGCGCGGCTGCGCCAGTGCCAGGAGAAGCTGCAACGCCGAGCCGCAGCGGCAGCAGCGCGCCAGCAGGCCAAGATCGACGCCCGGCAGGCGGAGGAGCAGGTCACCGGCAAGCGCAAGCGTGGCCGCAAGCCGAAGCCCGCCGACCCCAGCATCGATCCCGACACCAACGCCTGCATCACCGATCCCGACTGCGGCATCATGAAGACGCGCCGCGGCTGGCTGCAGGGCTACAACGCCCAGATCGTGGTCACCACCGGCCAGATCATCATTGCCACCGACGTCACCACGGACGCCAATGACGTGCAGCAACTCCAGCCGATGCTGGCGCAGGCGCAGGCCAACATCACCACGGTGGCCGACAACGACGACAAGGACACGGTCGTGCTGGGGGCCGCGGTGGCGGATGCCGGCTACTGGTCGGAGGCTAACGCCGCCAGCGAGACCGCGGAGTGCGAACTGATCATCGCCACGCAGAAGGATCACAAGCAACGCGCCGTCCTACGCGATGCGCCGCCGCCGCGGGGACGCAAGCCGAACAACATGACCGCGCGCGAGCGGATGGACCGCAAGCTGCGCACCAGGCACGGGCGGGACCGCTATCGCCGCCGCGGCGCCTCCGTCGAGCCGGTGTTCGGGCAGATGAAGGACCGTCAGGGCGCTCGCCACTTCAGCATGCGCGGGCTGGAGCGCTGTCGCGGTGAGTGGAACCTGCATGCCGCCGTGCACAATCTGCGGAAGCTACACTCGGACTCTGTCCAGCGTGCCACGAAGGTCGGGAAACGCGCGCACGAAAGGGAAAGGAAGGCCGCCTGAGGCGGCTTTCCACCCATTCGTGGCACTTCCCAGCTCTTCCGCACCCTTTCCATCACACCAGCACCCCGCCAGCAGCGATTCCGCAACAGGCTCTAGAATGAGCAGACGCACCGTCATCGTGGTCAGCGTCAGAGCCGAGCGCAGCCTCGGCACCGCGCTGTTCCTGACAGACTTTGACAGCTCCTACGTCATCGGCACGGAACTCGTCGACGATGGTGGGCTGTCACGGATCTAGGCCGCCCCGCCACGAAGTCTCGATCAGATCAGGCGGCCGGGCATGGCCCGCACAGGAACGGACCGGTCGCCTCGTCGCCATACCGATCCCCGCAACATCCCAGGCGGCGGCGCCGCCCGGCTCGGAGCAAGCAGGTCCGGCGCAAGGGGACCGCTGCGGAAACCAAGAGGAGAGGATACAATAACCAAGCTCACCAAAACGCTCATCGCGGTCGCGGCTGGCACTCTGCTGGCCACGGGCGCCTTCGCCCAGAGCGCGAGCGAGATC
>NZ_DASVSF010000009.1 GCF_036388275.1 Longimicrobium sp. | reverse complement strand
GACCCGGATGGGTCCGCCGCCACCGATTCAACCGCGCGACCGCGACGAGACTACGCACGCGTTGCCGCCAGGGCAAGCACCGGCGCCGGGTCGGGCTCGTCCACGGCCGGCTCGGCATCCCCCAGGATCCAGTCCAGCAGCGGCGTGGTCATGAAGGTGGTCACCAGGGCCATCAGCACCATCATGGCGAACAGCGCCGGCGAGATCACCCCCAGGTCCAGCCCCACGTTCAGGATCACCAGTTCCATCAGCCCGCGCGTGTTCATCAGCACGCCCAGCGCGCTCGCGTCGCGCCACGACATGCCCGTGGCCCGCGCCGCCAGCGTGCTCCCGCCGAACTTTCCCGCCACCGCCACCGCAATCACCGCCGCGCAGGTAAGCCACATCTCCCACCCGCTCACCAGGCCGATGCTCGTCCGCAGGCCGGTGAACGCAAAGAACAGCGGCAGCAGGAGAACCACCGTCACGTCCTCGAGCTTGTCCGTCAGCCTGCGCACGAAGCCCGGCTCCTTCGGAACGACCGCCCCGGCCAGAAAGGCGCCGAACAGGGCGTGTACGCCCAGGTACTCCGTCACCAGGGCCGAGAGGAGCGCCAACAGGAGGATGAACGCCAGCCCGTCGTCCGAGAGGGTGCCCTCGCGCACCGAGCCGCGCAGCGCCCGGGCCACCCCCGCCCGCACGAGGGTGATCATCACGACGGCGAACGCCGCCGAGCCCACCACGGTTACCCACAGGGGCACGTTCATGTCGCCGCTGCGCACCAGCATCACCACCCCGGCCAGGATGCTCCACGCCGTCACGTCGTCCACCGCCGCGCAGGCCAGCGTCACGGCGCCCAGCCGGGTGCCGGTCAGGCGCTTTTCGGCCAGGATGCGTGCCAGCACGGGAAAGGCTGTCACGCTCATGGCGGCGCCCATGAACAGCGCGAAGGCGGTGAAGCTCACCCCCTTGGGGGCCAGCGTGGGATGGATGGCCAGGGCCAGCACCGTCCCCAGCAGAAATGGCGCGGCGATGCTCACGTGGCTGGTGACCACCGCCGTGTGGCCGCGGTTGCGAAGCAGCTGGGGATCCAGGCGTACGCCCACCAGGAACATGAACACCAGCAGCCCCACCTGGCTCAGCGCGCTCAGAAATCCGAGGCTGGCGGCTGGGAAGAGGGCCGCCGTCACCCCGGGCGCCACCCATCCGAGCAGCGAAGGTCCCAGCATGAGCCCGGCGGCCATCTCACCCACCACCTGCGGCTGGCCGATGCGCCGGAACAGGTAGCCCAGGCCTCGCGCGGCGATCACGATCACCCCGATCTGCGCCAGGAGCAGCAGCATGTCGGGTAGCGGCGGCCTGGGGCTGCTCGCCGTGGGCGGGGGGGCCTGCACAGCGGCCGCGGATGCGCCCATTCCGCCGCCCACCTGCAGAATGGCGAGCACGGCGAGCACCGGCAGAACGACGAAAAGGAAATATTGCCGGCCCGTGGCGAGGAGCCTGCGGCCTTCGGGGTGGGTCATGCTCGGGAACGGCGGGGGGCGGGGAGTCCGCGTCCGTGCGGCGGACGCTAGCGGAAGCGAGGCGTCAGCCGCCGACCTGAGAAAGGGCCAGCAGCCCGCCCGATCCCGCGTCGGAGCCCTGCACCAGCCAGTGGCGCTCGGGCTTGATGCGCAGCGTCTGGCGAATCAGGGGCTCCAGCGGCTCGCCGCGGCGGAGGGGATCGCGCAGGTTGGTCTGCGCGTGTCCGAAAAGGCAGGGGCGAAGCTGGCCGTCCGCCGTCAGCCGCATGCGGTTGCAGCGGTCGCAGTAGTTGTGGCTCATCGGCGTGATGACGCCCACCGTACCCGCGGCGCCATCGAACGCGTAGTACCGCGCCGGCCCGTTCCCCGCCGGGCCCGCCACCGGCCGCAGGTCGCCGATCCGCCCGATGTTCTCCAGGATCTCGTCGGACGAGACGAACTCGTCGGCGGAGACGCCCAGGTTCTCGCCCGTGGGCATCACCTCGATGAACCGCACGTGCCAGGGCCGGTCACGGGTGATGGCCGCAAAATCCGCCACCTCGTCGTCGTTGCGGCCGCGCATCACCACGCAGTTCACCTTGATGGGAGCGAATCCCGCCCGCTCCGCCGCCTCAAGCCCGCGGAAGATCCCGTCCGCCGATCCCGCCCGGCGCGAGATGGCATCGATGCGGTCCGGCCGCAGCGAATCCAGCGACACGTTCACGCGGTCCACGCCGGCATAGCGCAGCTCGTCCGCCATCTCGGTCAGCAGGACGGCGTTGGTAGAAAGCGCCACGTCCTCGATCTGCGGAACGGCGCGGATCATCCTCACCAGCGCGGGCAGGTCGCGGCGCACCAGCGGCTCCCCGCCGGTGATGCGAATGCGGCGCAGCCCCTGGTCCGCCATCACGCGCACGATCTCGGCGATCTCCTCGTATCGAAGGATCTGCTCGCGCTTCAGCCAGGGCAGCCCCTCCTCGGGCATGCAGTACACGCAGCGGAGGTTGCACTTGTCGGTGACGGAGATGCGCAGGTACTCGATCCGCCGCCCGAAGCCGTCCGTCATGGGACCGGTTTCGGGGATGGGACGCTCGGAAGCGACCGGCAGCGGGCCCAGCTGCACCAGCCGGCTCACGCCATCTCCCGGACCGCGGGGGTAAAGCCCGGCACCCACTCGGTATCACCGTCCACGTATCCCTCGCGCTTCCACACCGGCACGCGCTGCTTCAACTGCTCGATCACGTAGCGCGACGCCTCGTACGCCTCGGCCCGGTGGGGCGACGCGACGGCGATGGCCACGCTCGCCTCGCCGATGGCCAGCGAGCCGGTGCGGTGGATCACCCGGATGGCACCCGTGCCGAACCGCTCGCGCGCCTCGTCGGCGATGCGGCGCATCTCGCGCTCCGCCATCTCCCCGTACGCCGAGTACTCCAGGTGGCTCACCGGGCGCCCGTCGTTCTGGTTGCGCACCACGCCCCAGAACAGCAGCGCCGCGCCGTCGTCGGGCGACAGCGTGTCGCCGAGCAGGCGCGCGGGGTCGATGGGATCGGGCGTGACCAGGGCAAAGCTCTCCGGCACGTCAGCCCCCCGCCACGGGCGGAATGAACGCCACCTCGTCGCCATCGCGCAGCTCCGTCGCCAGCGGGGCATAGTCCATGTTGACCGCCACCACGGGAGACTCGGGCATACGCGACAGGCCACCGCTGGAACGGAGCCGCCCCACCAGGTCCGCCACGCGGGCGCCCGCCGGAAGCTCCATCGCCAGCTCGTCGGCGCCGGCCATGTCGCGGTACGAGGCGAAGAAGAGGGATCGGATGATCATGAGGGGCAGGTGCGTGAGTGCGTGAGTGCGGAAGTGCGTAATGTGTCCGCGCTCCACGTCCTTGCACCACGTACACCGCCGCCCCGCGCGGGTTCAGGGCGCGGGGCGGGGAAGGGATCAGCCGGCGCCGGAAACGCCGGGGCCGGGCAGGTTTTCGCGCACTTCCTCAGCCGGGGCCAGCGTTGCGAGAAACTGCGAAACCTCGTGGTGCATCCGCGAGGTAGAAGCGCGAACGAGCGTGCGCCCGTCCTGCGTCCCCGTGCCGATGGTGATGTCGGCGGCCTCGCTCGTCAGCTTCAGGTGATGGTCGCTGGAGTCTTCGGCGAACCCGGCGTACGGCGTCATGCGCAGAGTGAACCACTCGCGCGCCCGCTGGATCACTTCTTCGGGGGGGATGTCGGTCAGGACTTCCTGGATCAGCATGCTTGGTCTCCGGTGTGTGCGTGCTGACGGCGCGGTGGGCAGGATGGATGCCAGAGGGTGGGGCGGGGTAGGCGCGTCGAGGCGGATTCGGTGCTCGGGCCGGCGCCCCCCATCCCCAGCCCTTCCCCCGCAAACTGCGCGGGGGAAGGGAGCCAGTCGAGTGCGCCGGGCCAGCCAAGCGCGATTCAGGTCTCCCCCACCCTGCGTAGCGGAGGACGGGGGCCAGGGGAGGGGCCCACCCGAGGCATGCGAGGCACCTGTCGAACCTCACCCGAAGTTCCCCCCTCTCCCGCGCGGTTTGCGGGGGAGGGGCCGGGGGAGGGGGAACCTACCGTTCGTCCCGGCCGCGGAACAGCAGCGGCTCCGCCGTCTTGCCCGCGTGCGCCGGAGCCACGGACGGCTCGTCGTATCCGCGGCGGACATCGTACGAGGTTTCGTACGGGCCGGGGCGGTCGTCGTGCGCAAAGACGTTGCGGTCGCGGGCGTGCCGGCCCTGCGTCTCGTGGGTGTGCGTCATCCTGCTGCGCGTGGGGGAAGCGTCCGGGTGAACGCCGCGAACAAGCGCAAAAAAAGCGCCCGCCCCCGTGCAGGGGCGGGCGCCTCGGCCCGGCGAACGGCGCGGCTCAGACCTCGAGCGGACGCTCCTCGACGATGGCGCGGAGCTCCTTCGACGGCTTGAACACCGGCACCGCGCGCGGCGGAACCTCCACCGGGTCGCCCGTGCGCGGGTTGCGCGCCAGGCGGCTCTTGCGCTCGCGCACCTTGAACGTGCCGAACCCGCGGATCTCGATGTTCTGGTGCTCGGCCATCGCGTCCTTGATGGAATTCAGGAACGCGTCCACCACCACCGCGCAGTCACGCTTGGTGACTCCGGGCCCGATGGTGTCGGCGACGCGTTGGACAAGGTCCGCCTTGGTCATGAGAAAGCTCCTCTGGGGTTTGGTGCGGGCTCGTGGCAGTCGCGCGTGGGCGTTCCAGGCCCTGCGGCGCTCACGGCGCGGGGCGACGGATCCGGAGAGATCTGAACGGGAGACGACAAGCGGGTCGGCGTGACGGGGCCGGCCCGGTGTGGCCGATATCGTTCTGTCAGGTGCGGAAGCCGTGGCGGAGGCCGGGAACGGTAGGACAGCGGGCGAAGTGGCCTAACGATCTGGTGCAAGGTCACTTATACGCCGGGAACGATAATCCGCGGCGGCCCTGCCGTCAAGCGTCTATTTGCATTTGCTGCGCGCGCCGCTCCATCTCATCCACAAACCGGTCAAAGAGATAGCGCGAGTCGTGCGGCCCCGGCGCGGCCTCGGGGTGGTACTGCACCGAAAAAACCGGCCGGTCGCGGTGCTGCAGCCCCTCGACCGTACCGTCGTTCAGGTTCATGTGCGTCACCTGCAGCTCCGGCGCGCCCGGAATGCCGCCCTCGTCGCCGCGCACCGCAAAGCCGTGGTTCTGCGCCGTGATCTCCACCGCCCCGTCCGAAAGGCGCCGCACGGGATGGTTTCCGCCGCGGTGCCCGTACTTGAGCTTGTACGTCTCGGCCCCGAACGCCCGGGCGATCAGCTGGTGTCCCAGGCAGATGCCGAACACCGGGGTGCCGGTTCCCGACAGCGCGCGAATGGCATCGAGCGCATGCCCTACGGCCTCAGGATCGCCCGGTCCGTTGGAAACGAACAGGCCATCGGCCCCGGCCGCCACGATCTCCTCGGTAGGCGTGGTGGCGGGGAGCACGGTGACCTCGCAGCCGCGCTGGGCCAGCAGCTTCAGCGAGTGCGACTTCACCCCGAAGTCGTACGCCAGCACGCGATAGCGCGTCTCGCCCGCGGGCGGCACCAGGTAGCGCTCGTCCGTCGACACCCCGCACGCCAGATCCAGCCCGGCCATCTGCGGCTGCGCCCGGATCTGCCGCACCAGCTCGTCCGCGTCCACCTCCGCCGGGGCGATCGCGCCGCGCATGGAGCCGAGTGAGCGGATGTGGCGAGTGAGCGCGCGCGTGTCCACGCCCGTGATGGCGATCACCCCGTGGCGCTGCAGGTACGCGTCGAGCGACTCGGCCGCGCGCCAGTTGCTATACGCGGGGGGCGCCTCGTGAAGCACGAAGCCGGCAACCTGCGGCCCCGCGCTCTCCTCGTCCTCGGCGTTCACCCCGTAGTTGCCGATCAGCGGGTAGGTCATGGTGACGATCTGCCCGGAGTACGACGGATCGGTCAGGACCTCCTGGTACCCGGTCATCGACGTGTTGAAGACCACCTCGCCGAACGCCGTGCCCCGCGCGCCATGCGCCTCGCCGCGGAACGCGCGGCCGTCTTCCAGGATCAGCACTGCGGGATGGGGCAACGGAGTCTCCGGTGTCGCGGCAAGTCGATGCAGAAAGGGGAGATGCGCGGCGGGAATCTAGGCCGGGAGGAGCGCGTGTCAAGCAGTGCGGGGAGCTGCGGATGAGCGCGCGAGTCTGTCATCCTGAGGCCAAGCCACGCCGCACTCGCCCGCTCACCATGCCCCGCGGGCCGAAGGATCTAATTGCGGACACGTACCAGCCCGGGCGCGGCAGCGGCCACCAGTGCAGAGGCCTCGGCTGCCGTGGGGCCCTCACCCGTCCTCGCTTATGCTCGTCCACCCTCTCCCACAAACAGCGTGGGAGAGGGGGTACACTTCAGGATCGGGCGCGTGGGAACTGGGTCTGGTGCTTGGGCCGGCGCCCCCCATCCCCAACCCTTCCCCCGCAAACTGCGCGGGGGAAGGGAGCCAGTGTGGTGCGCGGGGCCAGCCGAAGAGCGATTCAGGTCTCCCCCTCCCCTGCGCAGCGGGGGAAGGGGGCCGGGGGGAGGGGGCTCCCAGAGGCATGCGCAGGCGGCCGGTCGAACCCCGCCCGAAGTTCTCCCCTCTCCCGGCGCAGTTTGCCGGGGGAGGGGCCGGGGGAGGGGCCAGACGGGGCGGGGGAGGGGCCAGACGGGGCGGGGGAGGGGGAACTGGCGCAGTGACCCCTGGCGGGTAGATTCCGCCGCTCGTGAAACCACCCTGGGAGGAAGTTTGGAAGAGCCGCAGCCGCTGGTGTTCATCTACGCGGACGAGTCGTGCCTGGGCAACCAGTACAAGGACCGCGCGCGCCCCGGCGGGGCCGCCGGACTGCTGGAGTACTGGCACCCGCGCAAGGGCTGGGTCCGGCGCGACTACTGGACGTCGGAGCCCGACACCACCAACAACCGTATGGCCATCCGCAGCGCCACCATCCCGCTAGGGGCGCTCAAGCAGCCCTCACGCGTAGTCTTCACCTCCGACAGCCGCTACCTGGTGGACGGCATGACGCAGTGGGTGCACGGCTGGTCCGCGCGCGGATGGAAGCGCAAGGACGGCGAGATCGAGAACCTGGAGCTGTGGAAGGCGCTGATGCCGGTCGCGGGCCGCCACGAGGTGCAGTGGCGCTGGGTGAAGGGGCACGCCGGCCATCCGCAGAACGAGTACGCCAACTACCTGGCCACCCGCTCCGCGTCCCGCCAGGACCAGAGCGGCGGACTGGTGGATTCGAAGTTCGACGACTGGATCCGCGAAGAGCAGGAAAAGGAACGTTACCTGAGCTTCTTCGCCCTGCCGCCCGACAAGTTCGAGTTCAAGCCCTCGCGCCGGCCGCCTGTGCGTTGACCCCCACCTCCGGAGGCCGGGCGACGGACGCCACGAGGGCGTCCGCCACGTGGTCCGCGGCGTGGGGACGGCCCATGCCCCGCGCCCCATCCGCCAGCCGCTGGAGCAGGCCGGGCTCGCTGAACGCGCGGGCGAAGGCGGCGCGGATCTCGCCCGTGGTGTTCGCCACCAGCGCCGCGCCGTTCGCCTCGGCCACGCGGGCGTTCCCCTCTTCGGCACCGGGGATGGGCCGCGTCAGCAGCAGCGCGCATCCCAGCGCCAGCCCCTCGCTCAGCGACAGTCCGCCGGGCTTGGTGGCGACCAGGTCCGCGGCCGACATCCACGTCGTAAGCCCCTGCACGTACCCGTGCACCTGCAGGCGCTCCGCCGGCAGTCCCAGCGCCTGCAGCCGCTCGCGCGCGGAGTCGTTGCGGCCGCAGACCGCCACCAGCTGAACGTCGCCGGGCGTGGCTTCCAGCGCCGCGCGCGCGGCCTCCTCCACGCCGATCCCCAATCCCCCGCCCACGATCAGCGCCATGCGCCGGTCCGCCGGCAGCCCCAGCGCCGCGCGGGCCTCGTCGCGCGACCCCGCGGATGCCACGTCGGGCGAGATGGGGATGCCGGTCGCGAGCGCCGGAACGCCGGGCACACGCCTGCCCAGTTCCGCCGCGAGCTCGTCCGTGGCCACGAAGTAGCGGCTGGCGCACGGCTGCACCCACACGCGGTGCAGGGTGAAGTCCGTGACCACCAGCGAAAGGGGCGGAAACTCGCCGCCTCCGGACGCCAGCTGGCAGGGAAGGAAGTGCGTCGCCAGGCACGCATCCCACCGCTCCCCGTCCAGCACGCGCCGGAACGCGCGGAACACGAAGCGGCCCGCGGCGGCCCAGCGGGCGCGGTCGTGCTCGTCGCCGTCCGTGGCGTGATAGATCTCCTTCCACAACGACGGCGCGTGCGCGGCCACCTTCTCGAACGCCTTGCCGTAGAACGCCCGCACCCACTGCGGCGCCAGCTCCAGCAGGTCCACGTGGCGTACGTACACGCCAGGGTGACGGCGGGCGAGCGCGGCGCACACCGCTTCCGCCGCGCGGACGTGGCCCGTCCCGGTAGAAACGGAGACGACGAGAATCCTGGGATTGTTCATCAGGGCAGGGAAGAGCAAAGTAAGCGGATTGTGGGGTGCCGCCCCGGAGGTGCCGGGGCGAATCATGATAAGGGCGATCGGCCGCGGATGATTCAGTCCGTCTCTACCGCCGTCCGTCCGAAGATGCGCTCGAACCAGCGGACGGCGGATGCCTCCGCCTCCGCCATCGGCACCTCGCGGCCCAGTTCGCCGGACAGCGAGCCGACGCCGTGATCGCGGATGCCGCAGGGGACGATGGTGCCGAAGAACGACAGGTCGGTCGCCACGTTCAGGGCAAAGCCGTGGCTGGTGATCCACCCCGACGATACGCGCACGCCGATCGCCCCCAGCTTGCGCCCATCCACCCACACGCCGGTCAGCCCCTCCTTGCGCCCGCCCCGCAGCCCGAAGTCGGCGAGGACGCCGATCAGCGCCTCCTCGATGTCGCGCAGGTAGCGGTGAAGGTCCTGCCGGTCGGGCTTGAGGTCGAAGATGGGATAGCCCACCAGCTGGCCGGGGCCGTGGTACGTCACGTCTCCCCCGCGCCCCGTCTCGAACAGCTCGATCCCCCGCTCGGCCCGCTCGCGCGCCGAGACGAGGACGTTCTCGTCGTGCGAGCCGCTGCCCAGCGTGATCACGTGCGGGTGCTCCAGCAGCAGCAGCGTGTCGGGAACTTCACCCGCGCGGCGCTGCTTCACCAGCTGCTCCTGCAGCGCCAGCGCGTCGCCGTAGGAGATCATCCCCAGGCGCCGCACGTCCATGGGGCGGCTCGAAACGGCGGAGGTATCGAAAGTCGTGCTCATGCCACACGCGTGAGGTGAACGGTAATCCCCATGATAATAATCACGATCATCGTCAAACGTCCATTGAAGGGGCTCCCAGAGGCATGCACCGGCAGCCCATCGAACCCCACCCGAAGTTCCTCCCTCTCCTGGCGGGGGTTTGCCGGGGGAGGGGCCGGGGGAGGGCCCGACGCAGCCCGTCGAACCCCCACCCGAAGTCAGAATCCTTCCCCTACTTTCGTTTCTTCCCCTACTTTGGTTACTGTACTGGCGTCCGTATCCAGAACCCGAGAAAGAATCCCCCATGGTTGCCGCCGTCGTGCTGATTCGCTCCGTTCCCGGCGACGTGCCCGCCCTGGCCCGCCGCATCGCGGGCATCGACGGGGTGGCCGAGGTCTATTCCGTGTCGGGCGAGTACGACCTGATCGCCATCCTGCGCGTCGAGCAGTACGAGCGCATCGCCGAGATCGTTACCGAAGAGATCGCCCAGGTGTCGGGCATCGAGCGCACCAACACGCTCACCGCGTTCCGGGTGTACAGCAAGCAGGACCTGGAAGGCGCCTGGGGCATGTTCGACTGAGCTTTGCCCGCCGCGGGCCCTCGTCCCGCGGCGTGTCTCCATCCGGGGGTGCACGACCGTGCCCCCCGGCCCACGTCCTCCGCTTCGAGGGAGGCACCATGCGTTCGTCCCGCCGCCTTGCGCTCGCCGGCCTCGCCGTCCTGTCGTTCGCCATCCCCGCGCCCGCGCAGACCATCGTCCGCGGGCGCCTGCTGGACGCCGCCAGCGACGGGGTGATCGCCGAGGGCACCATCGTGATCTCCGCCAACCGCGGCCAGTGGCAGACCTCCACCCGCAGCGACAGCGCGGGCAACTTCGAGTTCCCGCACGTGGAGCTCGGCGCCTACCGGCTGCGGGCCTCGCGAATCGGCTATCGCGAGGTACTGGGAGACCTGGCGCTGGAATCGGACTCCGTGGTGTCGGTGGAACTGCGGATGGCGGCCCAGTCGGTGGTGCTTCAGCCGGTGACAGTGATGTCGCGTTCCGGGCAGCGGATGACCCCCGAGATGCGCGGGTTCATGGAGCGGATGCAGAGCGGACACGGGCGCTTCATCACCCGTTCGGAGATCCTGGGCCGGCGGGCGGGGCGCGTGACCGACGTGCTCACCGGCATTCCCAACCTGCGCCCGAGTTCCGGGCGGATGGGCACGTCGGGGCACCCGATGTCACGCGGCAGCAGCACCGCACAGTGCCAGATGATGTTCATCATCGACGGGGTGCGGATGATTCACCCGATGGCCAGCGCCCCCCGCGTGCGCGCCGCGGAGTTCGTGATCGACGAGTACGTGAGCCCCTCGGAGATCGACGGCATCGAGGTATACCGCGGCGAGGCCGACACCCCGTCGCAGTTCGTCACGCCCCTGGTCCGCTGCGGGACCATCGTCATCTGGACGCGGCGCGGAAAGCGCTTATAGGCGCCTCCCCTGGCCCCTCCCCGCACGGTACTGCTGTGCGGAGAGGGGAGCACTTCGAGTGGGGGGGGCGACGGGCTGCGGGTGCATGCCGCGGCAGCCCCCCCTCCCGGCCTCTCCCCCGCAAACAGCGCGGGAGAGAGGAGCACTTCAGGTGAGGTTCGACGGGCTGCCGGTGCATGCCTCGGGAAGGCCCCTCCCCCGGCCCTCCCCCGGCAAACCCCGCCGGGAGAGGGGAGCACTTCGGGTGGAGGTTCGACGAGTTCCGATGCATGCCGCGGCAGCCCCCTCCCCCCGGCCCCCGTCCCCCGCTGCGCAGGGGAGGGGGAGACCTGAATCGCGCTTCGGCTGGCCCGGCGCACTCGACTGGCTCCCTTCCCCCGCGCTGTTTGCGGGGGAAGGGTTGGGGATGGGGGGCGCCGGCCCGAGCACCAGACCAGCCCTGAGCACCCAGGCCCGAAGTGTACCCCCTCTCCCACGCTGTTTGTGGGAGAGGGTGGCACGCGTGTCAGCGCGGCCGGGTGAGGGCCCACGGCAGCCGAGGCTCACGCATCCGTTGCGCGTCCCGGCGCCGCTTTACCGGATGGCTGGAATCGTCTACCTTTGTGCCTCACCCGTGTTGCCATCCTCCCCTTCGTTTCCGGCCCCAGATGTTCCCAATCCTCTTCGAGATCGGCGGGTTCAAGGTCACCAGCTTCGGGCTGATGATGGCCCTGGCGTTTCTCGCCGCATCGTGGGTCACCGCCCGCGAGCTCAAGCAGGCGGGGCACAACCCGGAGCACGCGTGGGACCTGGCGGGGTGGGCGGCCATCGGCGGCATCCTGGGCGCCAAGATCTACTACCTGATCCTCAACTTCTCCGAGACCGCGGCCGACCCGTGGACCGCCCTGCTGTCGCGCTCCGGCCTGGTGTGGTACGGCGGCTTCATCGGGGGCGCGCTGGCGGTGCTGTTCCGCCTTCGCCAGCTGAAGCTGCCCGTGTGGCCATACGGCGACGCCATCGCGCCGGGGCTGGCCATGGGGTACGCCATCGGCCGGCTGGGGTGCTTCATGGTGGGCGACGACTACGGCGCCCCCACCGACGCGCCCTGGGCCGTGGCGTTTCCCGAGGGAGCGCCGCCCTCCACCGCCGGCAACCTGCGCGCGTTCGGCGTAGACCTGCCGGCCAGCGTGCCCGACACCCAGGTGCTCGCCGTCCACCCCACGCAGCTGTACGAGGCGGGGATGTCGTTCATCATCCTCTTCGCCCTGTTCAAGCTGCGTCCGCGGCTGGCCGACACGCCGGGGAAGCTGTTCTTCGCGTGGCTGGCGATGGCGGGCGTCGAGCGCTTCATCGTGGAGATCTTCCGCGCCAAGGACGACCGCTTCTTCGGGGTGATCTCGGTCGCGCAGCTGATCAGCATCGGCCTGGTCGTCACGGGGATCGCCGTCCTGTACTCGCACAACAAGCGTCGCGAACAGGCTCCGCGCCGGATCGTCCGCGCCTGACGCCGTGTCGATGACCGATCGCGATGACGCGCCGGCCGGTGGACCCGCTCCACCGGCCGGCTCGCGTTCCCCCCTCATCACCCGCAGGCGTTTCCTGGCCCTTGGCGCGGCCGGCGCGGCGGCGGTGGGGGGCAATGCCTTCCTGGTGGAGCCGCGGCGCGTGGAGTTCACCCGCCACGCGATCAACGCGCGCACCTCGCCGGAGCAGCGGCAGGTGCGGTTCGTCCAGGTCACCGACCTGCACCTGCACTCCGTCGGCCGCCTCCACCGGCGGATCGTGGCGGAGGTCAACCGGCTGAAGCCCGACTTCGTGCTCTTCACCGGCGACTCGGTAGACGACAAGGAGCGCCTGCCCGAGTTGGCGTCGCTGCTGGAGCTGTTCGACCGGCGCACGCCCAAGTACGCCATCGCCGGAAACCGCGAGTACTGGGGCGGCGTGGACATGGCGGACCTGGCTGCCATCTACGGGAGATACAACGGGCGGCTGCTGGTGAACAAGTCCGCCGTGCACGAGGTGGGGGGCCGGGGACTGGCCGTCATCGGGCTGGACGATCTCCTTGGCGGTCAGCCCGACGGCCCGGGCGCCTTCGGCCGCGCCGCGGCCAAGGGTGCCGATGCGCACCTGGTCCTGGCCCACTGCCCGGAGCACCGCGACCGGCTGTTCGCCAACTCGGCGTTCGGCGTCCATGCGCCGCCCGCGCCCGCCCCGGACTTCGATCTGCGCCAAGTGGCGGCGGTGCTGAGCGGCCACACGCACGGGGGGCAGGTGAACCTCTTCGGGTGGACCCCCATCCTGCCCCCGGCCAGCGGGCGCTACGTCCGGGGCTGGTTCCGCGATCCCGGCGCGGCGCCGCTCTACGTCTGCCGCGGCATCGGGATGTCGTCGCTCCCGGTGCGCTTCGGGTCGCCGCCGGAGGTGGCAGTGTTTACGATATGGGTGTGAATGAAACCTTAGATTATCGGTGCCGTATAGCTTCTCGTTCCTTTCATACCCTCCTTATGAGCCACACGTGCGATGATCGACATTTTTCTCTCTCGAGTTCAAGATGCTTGTGATTCGTTTGGCTCGCAGATCACCATTTGGGAAGGGCGCGAGCGACAGGCCGGCAACATTTTTCGGCTAGGGAATCGCGAACGGTCCCTGCTGCTCTATGTAAAGGAAAGCAATGAGTTTCCGGGGTTTTGGGGACTTAGCCCCAATATCTTAGGACAACTGGAGCGTAGCGGATCTCCGTGGATTGTTCTGTTGCTCAGCAACACGCCTTCTGTCGCGTACATCTGTACGCCGGCGGAAGTGCGGCACCGCGCAGGAACGCTGTGGGGACAGGCCATACATGGTGACTACAAAATCCACGAAAACGCACAAATTATCGGCATTCCATCTCTTACCTTCCCAGAGGCAGCCGATTTCCTGGCCCACCTTGTAGGCCGATCCGATACCAGACCAGAGCCCGAGTACCAGTCGCTCACAGCTGGATCTCTGCGGACTGATCAGGTCGCGTTTTGTATAGCGCGATTGCCCGGATCTGGAAAGCGTGTCGCACGACTAGCCGTGTCGCGCGTGAGGTCGGTTGACCTACTTGCGAGCTTTGGGGCACTCCTTCTCGGTGGCGGGAGCACACTCGGCATCATGGGTCAGTTACTTCCCATTTTCGCGGCGATGTTGGAGGTGCTATCGGACGACGAAGCATTGCTCGTCCGTGCAATCATAGAATTATCCGGGACCGGACCGTCGGTCCCAGAACGACTCATTCTTGAGCACCTCAATACTGCGAGAGTCCAACGGCAACTTCGTCCACTGTCGTCCTCTCGCACGCGAAAAATGTTGGTTGGCTTGGAGGAGAAGGGATACGTGCTCCGGTCCATCTCAGGCTATCGTTGGATGATTGCTGATCTTGCGCTCTGATCCTGAGCGCGCGACGCTGCGCCTAAGAACTCGAACACCCTCTTCCACGCGCCTGGAAGAGGGTGTTCGGCATCGTAGAGCATCGAGTAGGGCTACTCCGGCAGCCGCTGCTCCACGCGAGAGTCGGGCTCCTGCACGGTGACGTTATTCGGATCGTTCTTCAACGCGGCTGCGCGCTTGGCGGCCTTGCCGGTGGGCCTGCCCTTCTTGCCCTGTGCCTCCGCACCACCGACGTCGTCGTTCATGCGCCGGGCCCCGGGTTCCGGCTCGATCCCGCTTCCGCGCTCGATCGCCCAAACCTGCGTGAACTCGGCGCCGAAAAGGATGATCATCGACGAGTAGTAGATCCACACCAGCACCAGCGCCAGCGACCCCGCCGCGCCGAACGCCTCGCCCGGGTTGCTGCGGCCCAGATAGAAGCCCAGTCCGAACTTGCCGATCACGAAGAGCAGGCCGGTGAAGACGGCGCCCACCCACACGTCCTTCCAGGCGATCCGCGCGTCCGGGAGCACCTTGAAGATGGCGGCGAACAGGCCGGTGATCACCACCAGCGAAAAGATGAAGTTGAAGACGTGGAGCACCACCTCGTTCGCGCCCGGGATGATGCGCCCAATGAACCCGCCCAGCGCCGAGATCGCCGCGCTGAGCGCCAGCGACACCAGCAGAAGGAAGGCGACGCCCAGGATCATCCCCAGCGAGAGCACCCGCTTGAAGATCATGTTCTTGATGCCGCCCGCCTTCGGATCGGGCTCCACCTCCCAGGCCCGGTTCAGCGCGCCCTGCAGCTGAAGGAAGGCGCCGGTCGCCCCGAACGTCACCGCCGCGATGCCCAGGAAGGCCTTCAGCCCGCGCCCGCCCGGCTTTTCCGACTGCTGGAGGATGGTGCCCACCTCTTCGGCGCCGGCGGAGCCCATCAGGCTGCCCATCTGCGTGGCGAGCGCCTCCTGCACCTGCGCCGGGTCGAACACCATCCCCGCGATCAGCAGGATCAGGATCAGCAGCGGTGGCAGCGAGAACACCGTATAGTACGAAAGCGCCGCCGCCATCCGCGGGCATTCGTCGTCGGAGAAGTCCTTGAATGCCCGCTTCAGCAGGCCGAAGTTGCCTTTGACGTCCATCGTCCGGAGTTCCTGGGTTTGTAGCAGGTTCCTCGAACGCGGAGCCGTTTGCAAAGGTGGTTCCAACGGGAGGGCAGGTTCCCCCTCCCCCGGCCCCTCCCCCGCAAACAGCGCGGGAGAGGGGAGCACTTCGTCATCGAGGTTCGATAGGCTTCCCCGCATGCCTCAGGAGCCCCCTCCCCCCGGCCCCCGTCCCCCGCTGCGCAGGGGAGGGGGAGACCTGAACCGCGGTTCGGCCGGTTGCGCGCACTCGACTGGCTCCCTTCTCCCGCGCAGTTTACGGGGGAAGGGTTGGGGATGGGGGGCGCCGGCCCGAGCACCGGGCTGTCCCCGGCGCACCGAAGCCCGAAGTGTACACCCTCTCCCACTTGTGGGAGAGGGTGGCACGCGTGTCAGCGCGGCCGGGTGAGGGCCCACGGCAGCCGAGGCCTCAGGCTCCGTGACCGCTGCCGCGCCCAGCCGAGTACGGCCCTCGGCTAGATCCTTCGGCCCGCGGCGGCTGTACTGCGGGAGAGTACCGTGCGCCTGGGCCTCAGGACACCGCTGGGTGGCTCTGTTCGGTGTGGTGCGCCTGGGCCCTCAGGGATGACAGCGCGTGCGTGGATCGGGTCGGCGTGCTGGGGCTAGTCTACGGCTACGCTGAACCGGTAGACCGTGCGCGAGGTGTAGCGCTCGCCTGGGCGGAGGATGGTGCTGGGGAAGGCGGGCTGGTTGGGCGCGTCGGGAAAGTGCTGCGGCTCCAGGCAGAACCCGCACCGATGGCGGTACGGCACTCCGCCTTTGCCCACGGCCTCGCCGTTCAGGAAGTTGCCCGAGTAGAACTGCAGACCGGGCTCCGTGGTGAGAAGCTCCAGCACGCGCCCGCTCTCCGGCTCCACCACGCGCGCGCCGAGAGACAGCGAGCCGTCGCCCCGAAGCACGAAATTGTGGTCGTATCCGCCCGGCGCGTCGAACTGCGCGTGACCGTCGCCGATCTGCGCGCCGATGGGGGTCGGCTGGCGGAAGTCGAACGGGGTGCCCTCCACCGGCGCCATCTCGCCCGTCGGGATCAGCGTGTCGTCCACGGGCGTGAACCGGTCGGCGTTCAGTTGCAGCCGGTGGCCCAGGATGTCGCGCGCGGGATCGCCCGCGAGGTTGAAGTACGTGTGCTGCGTCAGGTTCACCGGCGTGGCGGCGTCCGCCTCCGCCTCGTAGTCCACCGACAGAGCATGGTCCGCACTCCAGCGGTACGTCACCGTCGCCCGCAGGTTTCCCGGATATCCCTCGTCGCCACTGGGGCTGGTGTACTCCAGCGCCACCCCGTCCGCTAGCGGCCGCGCGGACCAGAGCACCTTGTGAAAGCCGCGCGGGCCGCCGTGCAGGTGGTTCTGCCCGTTGTTGACGGGAAGCTGGTGCGCCGTGCCGTCCAGGGAAAAGCGCCCGCCGCGGATGCGGTTGGCGTGGCGCCCGATCAGCGCGCCGAAGTAGGCGGTGTCGGCCACGTACTCCGCCAGCGTGTCGAAGCCCAGCACCACGTCGCCCAGCCGGCCGTCGCGGTCGGGGACGCGGATGGAAAGGATCGCCCCCCCGTACGGCGTGACCCGCACCTCGGCTCCGCCGGGCGCCCGCATGGTGAACATTTCTACGACGTTGCCGTCCAGCTCGCCGAACGGCGCACGCTCCACAGTCATTCGCAATGAGGAGAAACGGAAAGGGGGATCACGCAGAGACGCAGAGACACAGAGGAACCAATCTCTCTGCGACTCTGCGTCTCTGCGTGAGGCCAGTCAGTTCGCGGGACATTCGCCCGAGGGCCGGGCGATCTGCCGCCCCGAAGGCTCCGGCAGCCCGAAGCTGGGAGACCCGTCCGCGTTCCAGGTGAACTTCTGCATGCGGATCACCCGGTCCCACCCCGGCGACGTGCTCGTCTTGGCGTGGTACACGATCCAGTCCTCCGTGCCGTCGGGCGACTTGGTGAACCCCGCGTGCCCTACGCCCACCACGCCCTCGCCCGAAACGAACACGGGGCCGCTCTTCGTCCAGTTGGCCGGCGACATGGGGTCCGCGCCGGTCAGGCGAAGCTGGCCCAGGCGGTAGTCGGGCAGCCACGACTCGCGCGTGGAGTAGATGATGAACGTCTGCCCGTTGCGCTGAAGGAACTCGGGCCCCTCCTGCAGGTCCAGCTCCGTCCCCCGCTCCCACGGCTCCACTGGCGAGCTGATGCGTACCCGCGCGCCGCTGATGGTGTACGGGTTGGACATCCGCGCCAGGTACAGGTGCTGCGGCGTGCGGTCCGTGGCGGCGTTCTGCTCCCAGCCGGACCAGGCGGCGTACAGCTGCCCATTGATGGTGGCCACGGAAACGTCGATGGCCCACTTGCTCTCGCCCGCCTGCGCCGGGTCGTCGCCCGTGTACAGCATCCCCCGGTCGACGTACGTGCCCTGCGGGTCGGTGCCCACCGACTCCAGCACGCCGCTGCGCTGGTGGATGTACGGCGGCCCCGCGCTTCCCGCCGCGTAGTAGATGTACCAGCGGCCGCCGATGCGGTGAAGCTCGGGCGCCCAGACGTTGGTGGAGTTCCACCCCGTCGCGGGGGGCGTCCACACGCGCACCCCGTTGCCGGCGACGCCGGTGAGCGTGGTGGACTTCGTCACCCAGATGCCCCCGTCGCGCGACTGCACCATGTGGTACGAGCCAGCGTCGCGCACCACCCACGGGTCCGCCCCCGCGACGACCGGGTTGGCGAAGGTGCACTGCGCCGTCGGCGGCGGCTCGATGGTGCCGGGGCCGTCGCCGCACCCCGCCAGAAGCAGCGGCAGCGCCGCGATCCGAAGCCAGTTCGTTCCTGTCATTGCCAAGTTCCTTCGCCAGCAGTCCCGGAAAGAAGGTCCGCGGACGACCGCACGGGGCGGCCGTCCGCGGCTTTGAATCTCGCTGAACCCGCCTCGCTTTACCAGCCGGGGTTCTGCTTGACGTTCGGGTTCAGGTTCGTTTCCGTCGACGGAATGGGCAGCAGCGCCCGGTGCGGCGCAAAGACGTCGAAGTCCGGGTCGCGCGTGCGCAGCGTTGCGATGCGTCCCGCGTCCGACAGCCACCCCTGCCGCGCCAGCCAGAGCCAGCGCTCGTTCTCCAGCCCCAGCTCCAGCAGGATCTGGTGCTCGATCTCGGTGCGCATGGCGGCCTGCGACATCCCCGTGGCAAGCGGCGCCAGCCCGGCACGGGCACGCACGCGGTTCACCAGCGGCCGCGCCAGCTCCACCTGGTTGTTCTCGGTGAGCGCCTCGGCGTGGAGCAGCAGCACGCCGCCCAGCCGCATCACCTCGACGTTGATGGGGTTGTCCCAGTCCTGGTCGGTCTTGTAGTGCTCGCCGAACTTCTTCCAGAACTCGTCGCCCAGCCGGTTGCCGTAGCGGTTGGCGAAAGGCGTGCCGTACACGTCCATGCCGCCGGCGCGGTTGTAGAAGAGCGTGGCGTCCATGCGCGGGTCCGTCCCGCCGGCCACGGTCGTCTCCCTGCGGAACTCGTCCACGTACCACTGGCGGGGCTCGCCGTCGCAGAAGCCCACGCCGCAGGGGCCCATCATCTTGATGATGTTCTGCCCGCGGCTTCCCGCCGCCAGCACTTCGGGGCCGCCGAACTGCACCTCGAAGATGGTTTCGACGCTGTTGTCGCCCGCGGCGGTGAAATTGTCGCCGAAGTTGGACAGCAGCGAGTACTGGGTGCCGCCGGTGACGTCGGCGAACGCCGCCGCCGCCGGGGCCCACTCGCGCTGCTGCAGGTGCGCCCGGCCCAGCAGCGCCGCCGCGGCGCCGCGGGTGGCGCGGCCCACGTCGGTGCCGGTGTAGCTGGCGGGAAGCGCGGCGCGCGCCTCCGTCAGGTCCTTCTCGATCTGCGCCCACACCACGTCGGCCGTCACCTGCGCCGGCCGGTCGGCGGGGTTCGAGGGCTCCAGCACCAGCGGGATGTTGCCGTACAGGTTCACCAGGTTGAAGTACGCCAAGGCCCGGATGAACTTGGCCTCGCCCACGATGCGGTCGCGCGTGCCCGCGTTCATTCCCGTGATGGCGGGAACGTACGCGATCACCTGGTTGGCCCGGAAGATCGTCTGGTAGTGGTGCTGAAAGATCTCGCGGTTCACCTCGAAGTCGTAGCTGCCCAGCACCGACTTGGTGAAGTTCGCCAGGTCGCCCCACGGGCTCCGGCTGTAGCCGATGTCGGAGCGCATGTCGTAGGCGAACTGCAGCCACCGGCCGTAGCCGCCGTTCTCCTGCAGCCCGCGGTAGGCGGCATTCACCCCCATCACCGCGTCCTGCTCGGTCTGCCAGAAGGTGTCGGCCGTCCGCTGGTTGGGATCGGTTACGTCCAGCTCCGCGCACCCCGCCAGCAGCGCCGCCGCCAGCAGGGCCGGGATCACTCGAAAGGATTTCGTCATGGCTCGGGGTCTCCCCCCTGGTTGAAGGTCCATCCGTCGGCTGCGGGGCATCACAGGTTCACGTCGATGCCGAGCGAGAACGTGCGCGGGTTCGGGTAGATCCGCCCGTCGTCGATTCCGCGCGTTAGCGTGTCGCCGCCGCGCACTTCGGGGTCCCAGTTGGAGAAGCTGGTGAACGTGTGCAGGTTCTGGATGTTCAGGTAGATGCGCGACCCCTCGCCCGCGATGCCGAAGCGGCTGGTGAGCCCGGCCGGCAGCCGGTAGCCCAGCACCACGTTCTGAATGCGCAGGAACGACGCGTCCTCGATCCAGCGGTCGGTGTTGGCGCGGGCGTTGTCGGCGCCCGCCGGGCCGAACACGGCGCGCGGGTCGTCGGTGCTGGTGTTGCCGGGCGTCCACGGGTCCAGGTCAGCGCGATAGTTGCTGTTCTCATCCATGCGGTCCGTCCAGAACCGGGCGACGTTGAACACTTTGGCGCCAAAGCTGCCGCGCATCGCCACGCCGAAGTTGAAGGCCCGGTAGTCCGCGTTCAGGCTCAGGCCCGTTTCCAGGTCGGGGTTGGGGCTGCCCGCCACGTAGCGATCGTCGTCGTTGATCAGCCCGTCGTCGTTCAGGTCGGCGTAGCGGATGTCGCCGGCCTTGGCGTTGGGCTGGATGCGGTTGCCGTTGCTGGCCCGGTACGCCTGCACCTCGGCGTCGCTCTGGAAGATGCCGTCGGTCTTCAGCACGAAGAACTCGCCGATGGAACCCCCCACCGTGGTGCGCGCCACGTTGCCGAAACCGGCGAAGATGGGCTGCCCGCCGTTGCCCAGCTCCGTCACCTCATTGTTGATCGTGGTAACGTTGGCGGCCAGGTCCAGGTCGAAGTCGCCGCGCTGCAGGCTCAACTCCGCGCCCAGTTCGAAGCCGCGGTTGCGGATGGTTCCTGCGTTCACCGTGGGCGCGCCCACGGCACCCAGGCTCCAGGGAATGGGCGCCTGCACCAGCAGGCCGCCGGACTCCGAGACGTAGTAGTCGGCCGTCACCAGCAGGTTGCCCCCCAGCACGGCCAGGTCCAGGCCCACGTTCGTCTGCGTCTGGTCCTGCCAGCGGATGTCGGGGTTGGCCAGGCTGAGCTGCGTGGCGCCAGTGGCGATGCTGTTGCCGAACAAATAGCTCTGGTTGGCGACCACCGACGCGGCGTACTGGAAGTCGCCGATGTCCTGGTTGCCCAGCGAGCCGTAGCTGGCGCGCAGCTTCAGGTTGTCGGCGCCGCCAATGAACGGGATGCCGGCGAAGAACGGCTCCTCGCTGACCACCCACGCCGCCGAGCCAGAGAAGAAGTTTCCGTACTTGTTCCCCGGGCCAAAGCGTGACGAGCCGTCGCGGCGGAAGGTGCCGGTCAGCAGGTAACGGTCGGCGTACGAGTAGTTGGCCCGGCCCAGCAGGCCCCGCAGCGCGCCGGGGATGGTGAAGCCGCGGTTCGCGAAGTTGCTGGTGCCCGCGTCGATCTCGTTGATGTCCTCGTCGGCGAAGCCGCGGCGGTACGCCTCCAGGCCCTGGAAGTTGGTGGTCTGCTCGGTGACGCCGGCCACCGCGTTCAGGGCGTGCTCGCCGCGCGAGCCCTCGAACTGCAGCAGGTGCTCCTGCAGCAACGAGAGGAGGCTGCCGCGCCGATTGAGTCCCTCGTTGAAGGTGGGTACCGTGTTCTGCCGGATCTGCCGCTGCCGGACGAACTGGCGGAAGTCGGTGTCGACGTACTCAGCGCCGAGGTTCACCCGGTAACGCAGCCCGCCGATCAGCGAAAGTTCGCCGAAGACGTTTCCCAGCAACCGGTTGGTGGCGTCGGTGTTGTCCTCGCGCTCGAAGGCGCCCACCGGGTTGGTGCCGAAGGTGGCCAGCGCCCCGCCGCCGCTGCCGTAGCCGAAGCCGCTGGCGTTGTTGGGGTCGTACACCGGGATGCCGGGCTGCAGCCGCACTACGTCGATCAGCGGAAAGCCCACCACGTTGTCGCGCGTGCTGCGCGAAACGGACAGGTTCTCGCCTACGCGCCAGCGGCCGCCGCGCATTTCGCTGTTCACCCGCAGGCTCGCCCGCTCGAAGCCGGTGTTGATGATGGTGCCTTCCTGCTCGAACCACCCGCCGCCCAGCAGGTAGCTGGCGTTGTCGGTTCCGCCACCCACGGAAAAGTTGTGGTCCTGGATGTTGCCCGTCTGGAAGACGGCGTCCTGCCAGTCGGTATCCACCGAGAACTGCGTGTTGTCGGCGGCCATTCCGGCGTTGGTACGCGCCATGTTGTTGATCTGGCTCCACCGCGAGCCGCTGACGAAGTCGATGCGCCGCGCGACGTTCTGTACGCCGTAGTACGAATTCACCGACACCCGGGGAGCTCCGGACCGGCCGCGCTTGGTCGTGATGATGATGACGCCGTTGGCCGACTGGGCGCCGTACTGGGCCGCCGCCGAGGCGTCCTTGAGCACCTGGATGCTCTCGATGTCGTCGGGGTTCAGGTTGGGGTTCTGCCGGGTGTACATCCCGTCCACCACGTACAGCGGGTCGCTGTTCCCCAGGAAGAGCTGCCCGCGGACGATCACGCGGGAGCTCTGCCCCGGCTCGCCGGTGGACTGCACCGTCACGCCCGGAATGCGGCCGCGCAGGGCCTCTTCGAGGGTGGCCACCTGCTGGTCCGCGATGTCCTCGGCCGAAACGGACGCCACCGCGTCGCTCACGGTGGCACGGCGCTGGGAGGTGTAGCCCACGGCCACCACCTCTTCGAGCATCAGGGCCTGGGTGCCCAGGCGGAAGTTGGCGACGGCGGTCTGCCCGTCGGCCACGGTCACCGAGACGGTGCCGGAGGCGAAGCCGATCTGGCCGGCGCGCACCTGGTGCGTGCCGGCGGGAACGCCGGCGATGGTGAAGCGGCCGTCGGGGCCGGTGCGGGCCGTCATCTGCGTGCCCACGACGGACACGGTGGCGTCGGCCACGGGCGCGCCGGCATCGGTGGTGACGGCGCCGGTGATCCGGCCCGTGCCCTGCGCGGCGAGAGGCGCGGCGCCCCACACGAGCAGGGCCAGGCAGGCGAGCGCGGGGAGCAGCCTCGCGGCGAGCCCGGCGCGGTTGAACAGGGAGTTCTTCATGGCGTTCCCTCGAAATGGGAAGCGGGTGAACGAGCCCGGCCACGCGGGCCGGAAGGGTGAGCGGATCGTGGTGCTTCGTGCGCCGCGCGCCCTGGGGGGCGACCGGCCGGGTCGGAACGCGCTCATGGGTACCGCGGAACGGCAAGGGTGCGGAACAGGCGGCGGATGAGGCCGCGGGACTACGTGAAACTCAGGGCGTGGCCACGGTCCGGGCCCGCGCGCCGGAGGCGGCGGTGCCGTCGCCGTCCGCCGACGCGAAGCGGATGCGGCCGGGCGGCGCGGACTGCGGCACGGCCCGGGTGGAATCGCGCACCACCAGCTCGGCCTCCAGGTAAACCTTCTGGGGCGGAAGCGTTTCGCGCGACTCGATGTGCCGGATCAGCATCTGCGCGGCCAGCTGGCCCATCTGGAACTTGGGCATGCGAACGGTGGTCAGGCGCAGCGGCAGGTACTCCAGCATCTGGATGTCGTCGAACCCCACCACCGACACGTCGGCGGGCACGCCGATGCCCAGCTCGCCCAGCGCGCGGCACAGCCCCAGCGCCACCAGATCGTTGTAGCAGGTGACCGCCGTGGGCCGCCCCGCGGGGGACAGCGCGCCGAAGTATTCCAGCCCGGCGCGGTAGCCGTCCTCCATGTGTGCCCCCGCCCTCACCACGTCGTCGTCGCCGAAGATCACGTGCGAGGCGCTACAGGCGCGCCGCACGCCGTCGATGCGCTCCTGGCTGTGCCACGAGTAGGCAGGCCCGGCGAAGTGGACGATTCGCGTGTGGCCCTGCGCGATCAGGAACTCCACCGCCTTGCGCGAAGCTTCCTCGTTGTCCACGTCGATCAGCCCGGCGGGCACACCGCGCAGCTCCTCGAGCAGGACGAAGGGAAAGTTGCGGCGCTTCAGCTCGAACAGGTGCGAAAGGTCGGCGTCCTGGTCCAGCACGGGCGTCAGGATCAACCCGTCGACCTCCTTGCGCTGCAGCAGCTCCACCGCCTTGCGCTCGGCTTCGTACTCGCCCTCGGAACTGGTGACCAGCAGCGTGTAGCCGCTTTCCTGCGCCGCGGCGCGGGCGCCGGTGACCACTTCGCCGTAGTAGGGGTTGTCGATCTCCTTGATGACCAGCCCGATGCTCCGCTCGTTCTGCGCAGCCGCCCGCCCCGAAAAGCCGGCGGGGCGGTAGTTCACGTTCTCCATCACCGACAGCACCCGGTCGCGGGTGCTGGCCTTCACCGTGCCGGTGTCGTTGAGGACGGCGGACACGGTTGCCTTGGATACGCCCGCCAGCCGGGCGACGTCGGTGATGGTTGCGCGCTTGCTCTGCATTCGATTGGCGAAAGGCGCCTGCGAGGCACCGGAGGAGGTCTTGCGAGGAGAGTCGAACAGGTCTGAACTGGTTCGGGTGCGTTTAGGTTAGGGTGTGTGCCGTCAGGTGTCAAGCACCTTCGTCCACAGAATGAATGATCTGCTCCAAATCCTTGACAGCGGCGGGAGCGGCGTGTACTCTCGGATCAATTGAACTCGTTCGGACAGGTTCAGAACCTCCCCTGCGGCTCCGCCGCTCCCGTCGTCACCCCTGTACCTCGGCTCGACACATGTCCCTTCCGCAGCGCCGCAGCAGCAGGCTCCTGACCGGCATCCTCACCGTCCTGGCCGTCCTTCCCATGGCCGGGTGCCAGCGCGAGGACGGTGGAAAGTTCACCGTGGGCTTCTCGCAGATGGGGCACGACAACCCCTGGCGGATGGCCCAGACGGCCAGCCTGCGCGACGAGGCCAAGAAGCGCGGGATGGAGATCGTGGTGACCGACGCGCAGGACCAGACGGCCAAGCAGGTAGCCGACGTCGAAGACCTGATCGCCCGCCGCGTAGACGTGATCCTGCTGGCGCCGCGCGAGTTCGAGGGCCTTGCCCCCGCGCTGCAGGCGGCGCGCGACGCCAACATCCCCGTGATCCTGGTGGACCGCGAGGCCGAGGGCACGCCCGGCGAGGACTTCGTCACCTTCCTGGGGAGCAACTTCGTGGAGCAGGGGCGCCGCGCCGCCGAGTGGCTGGTAAAGGAGACGGGGGGCACCGCGGGGATCGTGGAGCTCACGGGAACGCCGGGCTCGTCGGTGGCGGCGGACCGGGCCAAGGGTTTCCGCGAGGTGATCGCCAAGCACCCGGGGATGAAGATCCTGGCCTCGCAGACGGGCGAGTTCTCGCGCGCCAACGGGCAGCGTGTGATGCAGAACATCGCGCAGTCGCTGGGGCCGCAGATCACCGCCGTCTACGCGCACAACGACGAGATGGCGCTGGGCGCCATCCAGGCGATCCGGGCGGGCGGCCGCACCCCGGGTACGGACGTGAAGATCGTCTCCATCGACGGCCAGCGCGCCGCGCTCGAGGCCATCCAGCGCGGCGAGCTGGGCGCCACGGTGGAAAGCAACCCGCGCTTCGGCCCCATCGCCTTCGAAACGATCGAGCAGATCCGCAAGGGCGAGCAGGTGCCCACGAAGAAGCTGATCTCCGACCGCTTCTTCGACCGGAACAACGCGGCGCAGTTCGTGGCAGAAGCGTACTGATAGTGCGTGAGTGCGGAAGTGCGTTAGTGCGTGAGTAACCGCGCAAACGCACTTCCGCAGTTCACTTCCGCACTCACGCACTCACGCACTAACGCACTTCCCCCTCCCAGCCCCGCACCGCATGACGAACCCGGCCCCCGCGCCCCCACCCTCCGTCGCCCCCGAGATTCTCCGCTTGGAGGGCATCGTCAAGCGCTTCGCGGGCGCCACGGCGCTGGATGGCGTGAACTTCACCTTGCGCCCCGGCGAGGTGCACGCGCTCGTCGGCGAGAACGGCGCGGGCAAGAGCACGCTCATCAAGATCATGACCGGCGCCTACCGCCGCGACGGCGGGCAGATGTGGCTCGAGGGGCAGCCGGTGGACTTCACCACGCCGGCCGCCGCGCAGGCCGCCGGCGTCATCGCCGTGCACCAGGAAATCCACCTTCTCAGCTTCCGCACCGTAGCCGAGAACGTGTACCTGGGCCGCGAGCCGCGCCGCTGGGGGCTGGTGGACTGGGGGCGGATGACCACCGAGACCGCCGCCCTGCTCCAGCGGCTGGGGCTTGCGATCGATCCGGGCGCCACGCTGGGCGCGCTGAGCACCGCGGAGCAGCAGATGGTGGCCATCGCCCGCGGCGTCTCGCTCGGCGCCAAGGTTCTCGTCCTCGACGAGCCCACCAGCTCGCTGGCCGAGCGCGAGGTTTCCATCCTGTACGACCTGATCCGCCAGCTGCAGGCGCAGGGCACCGCCATCGTCTACATCAGCCACCGCTTCGACGAGCTGTACACGGTGTGCGACCGGGTGACCGTGCTGCGCGACGGCAAGCTGGTGGGCACCCATCGCGTAGCCGACCTGGAGCGGCTTGACCTCGTCTGCCTGATGCTGGGCAAGCAGCGCGACGAGCTTCGGCAGGGCACCACCGGGTTCGGCGCCACCCAGGCCGAGGCCGAGGGCACCACGCCCCTGCTGCGCACGGATGGGCTGCGCCGCGGGCAGAAGCTGCGCGGCGTGACGCTGGACGTGCGCAAGGGAGAGATCCTGGGCGTAGCCGGCCTGCTGGGCTCGGGGCGCACGGAGACGGCGCGCGCCATCTTCGGCGCCGACCCGGCCGAGGACGGCACCATCCAGCTGGATGGAAAGCGGCTTTCTCCGCGAACCCCGGACGATGCCATCGCCGCGGGGATCGCTTTCGTCTCCGAAGACCGCAAGGGCGAGGGGATCATCCCCGAGCTTTCGGTGCGCGAGAACCTGACGCTGGCTGCGCTGCCCACGCTCACGCGGATGGGGATCGTCGACCGGGCGAAGCAGCGCGAGGTCGTCGACCGGTTCATGAAGCGGCTAGGCGTCAAGGCCACCAGCGCCGACCAGAAGATCCGCGAGCTTTCGGGCGGCAACCAGCAGAAGGTGCTGCTGGCCCGCTGGCTGTGCATGAACCCGGCGCTGCTGATCCTGGACGAGCCCACGCGCGGCATCGACATCGGCGCCAAGGGCGAGATCCAGGCGCTGATCAACGAGCTGGCCGGCACCGGGCTGGGCGTGCTGATGATCTCGTCGGAGCTGGAGGAGCTGGTGGAGGGGAGCTCGCGGGTGGTGGTGCTGCGCGACGGCCAGAACGTGGCCGAGCTGCGCGGCGACGACATCTCGCAGCAGTCGATCATCCACGCGATGGCCGAGGGAAGCGCCGTGTCGGCCTCCGCGGCCCTGGAGGCCTGAGATGGAAGCAACTTCAGCGGTCCCGCGCACGCGCGGCGCGGGGCTGGCCGGCCGGGGATGGGAGGCGCTGGGCGCCACCGGGGGCGCGGTGCTCGCCCTGGTGGTACTGGTGATCGCCAACGCCCTCTTCACACCCAACTTCGCCACGGCGGGCAACTTCTGGAACGTGCTGTTCCAGCTGGCCGTCACCCTCCTCGTCGCGGTGGGGATGACGCTGGTGATCGCCACCGGCGGCATCGACCTGTCCGTGGGATCGGTCATGGCCATCGCCGCGGCCGTCGCGGCAGTGACGCTGGACTCCGGGCTCTTCGTCGCCATCCCCGCGGCGCTGCTGGCCGCGATGGCCGTGGGGCTGCTGAACGGCGCCTTCGTCTCCTACTTCAAGGTGCAGGCGATCGTCGTCACGCTCGCCACGCTGCTGGCGGGGCGAGGCTTGGCGCAGGTGATCAACCGCGACGGCGCGCTGATCGCCATCGATGATCCCGGGTTCCTGTCGCTGGGGCGCGGGCACCTGGGCCCGGTGCCCGTGCAGGTGCTAATCGCCGCCGTGGTCGTCGGGCTGGCCGTCTTCGTCCTCCGCTCCACGCCGTTCGGGCGGTACGTGCTGGCCGCCGGTGGGAATCCCGCCGCGGCGCGCCTGGCCGGCGTTCCCGTCAACCGCACCGTCGTCTCCGTCTACGTGATCAGCGGGCTCCTGGCCGGGATGGCGGGGCTGATCGAGGCGTCGCGCCTGGGGGCCAGCGCCGCCGCCAAGATCGGGCAGAACGTGGAGCTGGACGCCATCGCCGCCGTGGTGGTGGGCGGAACCCTGCTCAGCGGCGGGCGCGCGACCATCATGGGTACCGTCGTGGGCGCGCTGATCATGCAGGTGATCGCCACCAGCTTCAACATGCTGCTGGTTCCCTACGCGTGGGCGCTGGCCTTCAAGGCGCTCATCATCTTCTTCGCCGTCTACCTCCAACGCCCGAGGCGGGTCTAGTGGAACATCAGGGGCAGATGGGCGGCGCCGCCCTCGACGTGCGCCTCGCGGAGCCCGGCAGCACGCCGCCGGGCGCGGGAAGTGGAATGCCCGCGCGCCCGGTGCCGGCGCTGCGCGCCAGGGCCGCGTCGCTGCTGCAGCGCCAGGGTGCCGTGGTGGCGCTGATCGTGGTGTGCGTGTTCGGCGCCATCCGCTACGCGCCCTTCGCCACCCCCGAGAACCTGCTGAACGTGCTTCGCCAGAACAGCATGCTGGGCATGGTGGCGCTGGGGATGACGATGGTGATCCTTACCGGCGGCATCGACCTTTCCGTGGGCTCCGTGCTGGCGCTGGCGGGAATCGTGGCCGCCGTCCTTTCGCCGCAGGGAACGCTCGTCGCCGTCGCCGGGGGACTGGCGGCCGGGGCGGTGCTGGGGACCATCAACGGCGTGCTCATCACCAAGGCGCGCATCCAGCCGTTCATCGTCACCCTGGCGATGATGATCGCGGCGCGCGGCGTGGCCCTGGGCGTGACGGAAGAGAACTCGGTGCGGGTGGACCGGGCCGCGCAGGGCTTCATGTGGCTGGGCCGCGGGCGGATGCTCGGTATCCCCGTTCCCGTGGTCATGGCGGCGCTGGCGTTCCTGATCGGCTGGGTGGTGCTTCGCTACACGCGCTTCGGGCGCTACGTGTACGCCGCGGGCGACCACCAGGACGCCGCGCGTCTGCTGGGGCTGCAGGTGGACCGCGTGTTGATCGCCACCTACGCCATCAGCGGAGTGCTTGCCGCGATGGCGGGAATCGTCCTGGCCGGGCGGCTGGGCGCCGGGCAGCCGGTGGCGGGTACGGGCTGGGAGCTCGATGCCATCGCGGCCGTGGTCGTGGGCGGAACGCTGCTGTCCGGTGGCCAGGGCGGCGTGGGAGCCACCGTGGTGGGCGTGCTGCTGCTGGGGGTGATCTTCAACCTGTTCAACCTGGAAGGCACCATCACCCCGTGGTGGCAGGGCGTGCTTCGCGGCGTGTTCCTGCTGGGCGTGGTGGTGGTGCAGAGCCGCCTGCAGCGCCGGGCCACGCCGGGCCATTGACGATCGTGACGGAAACGAACGACCTGCTGGAACACCCGCACCGCCGGTTCAACCCGCTTTCCGGCGAGTGGGTGCTGGTATCGCCCCACCGCGCCAAGCGTCCATGGCAGGGACAGGTGGAGCGGCCCGCGGCGGAGGTGCGCCCGCCGCACGATCCCGGGTGCTACCTGTGCCCCGGGAACGCGCGGGCAGGCGGCGAGCGGAACCCGGACTACACGGGCACGTACGTCTTCGGCAACGACTTCGCCGCGCTCCGGCCGGACGCGCCGGATGCGGAGGTGGAGGTGGACGGCCTGCTGCGCGCTCGCAGCGAGTCGGGCGTGTGCCGCGTCGTCTGCTTCTCCCCGCGCCACGACCTTTCCCTGCCGGACCTGGAGCCCGCCGCCCTGCGTGGCGTGGTGGATGTGTGGGCCGAGGAGTTCGCGCGGCTGGGAAGCCGGCCCGACATCGGGCACGTGCAGATCTTCGAGAACAAGGGCGAGGCGATGGGGTGCAGCAACCCCCATCCCCACGGGCAGATCTGGGCCCAGCGCTCCGTTCCGCTGATCGCCGCGCGCGAGGGCGAGCGGCTGGGCGAGCACTTCGCCCGGCACGGCCGCACGCTGCTGGACGACTACCTTCGGCTGGAGTTGGATCGGCAGGAGCGGATCGTTTGCGCTAACGACGGCTTCGTCGCGCTGGTCCCGTTCTGGGCGATCTGGCCGTTCGAGACGATGGTCATCAGCCGCCGCCCCGTGCCCGACCTGCTGGCGCTGGACGACGGCGAGCGCGACGCCCTGGCGGACGTGCTCAAGCGGCTGACGACGCGCTACGACAACCTGTTCGGCGTCTCGTTTCCCTACTCGGCGGGGCTGCACCAGGCGCCCACCGACAGCCAGCCCCACCCCGAGTGGCACCTGCACATGCACTTCTTTCCTCCGCTGCTCCGCTCCGCCACGGTGAGGAAGTTCATGGTGGGATACGAGATGCTGGGCGAGCCGCAGCGTGACGTGACGCCGGAAAGCAGCGCCGAGCGTCTGCGCGCCCTGTCCGAGACTCGGACGACGGCGGGGGCAGCGTGATGCGTGTCACCGCCGTACTCGCCCTCGCCGCGCTCTCCGCCTGCGCTCCACCGTCCGGGCGCACGCCGTCGGCGGACGCGTCCGCGTCGAATGCGACGTACACGAATCCCGTCCTGGACGTCGACTTTCCCGATCCCACGGTGATCCGCGCGTCCGACGGGACGTACTACGCCTACGCCACGCAGGGCGAGCAGGACGGCGTGTCGATCAACATCCAGGTTGCCCGCTCGCGCGATCTTGTGGTGTGGGAGCGGATCGGCGACGCGCTGCCGGTGAAGCCGTCGTGGGCCAGCCGCACGCAGGATTTCTGGGCGCCTCACGTGTCCGAGCACGGCGGCACCTTCTACCTCTACTACTCCGCCAAGCCCGACGCGGCGCTGAGCGACAGCACGCGCGGGCTCTGCCTGGCCGTGGCGACCGCGAGCCGTCCCGAAGGCCCGTTCACCGACAAGGGCCAGCCGCTGCAGTGCGGGCCCAGCTTCGTGAACATCGACCCGATGGCCTTCGACGACCCGCAGACCGGCCGGCGGCTGCTGTACTGGGGCTCGGGCTTCGGACCGATCAAGGTGCAGGAGCTTGCGGCGGACCGCGTGTCGTTCGCGGCGGGAAGCAGCCCGTTGGACCTCGTGCACACGGTGCCCACGTCGGATTCCACCGATTACCAGCGGTTGGTGGAGGGGGCGTGGGTGACGTATCGCGCGCCGTTCTACTACCTGTTCTACTCCGGCGACAACTGCTGCGGCCCGCGCGCTCACTACGCGGCGCTGGTGGCGCGCTCGCGCAGCGCAACCGGACCGTTCGAAACGCTCGCCCAGGCGACCGGCGCGCGGACGAGCGCCATCCTGGAGCGTAGCGGGCAGTGGAACGCGCCGGGGCACAACTCGGTGATCACGGACGCGCGCGGCACCGACTGGATCATCTACCATGCGGTCGATGTGCGCCGTCCGCGCTCCAAGCCCACGGACGACGTGAACACGCGGCGCGTGATGCTGATCGATCCCCTGGTGTACGTGGACGGCTGGCCGCGCGTGGACCGCGGCCCGTCTTCGCAGCCGAGGCCCGCGCCGGCGATGCCGTAGCCCGCGCGGAGATCACCGACGCGCGATCGAATTCTCCTCTCCCCCATGCAGTTTATGGGGGAGAGGCCGGGAGAGGGGGGCGACGTGGACTCGCGCCAATGTCCGGTGATGCGCACTGAAGTTCTCCCCTCTCCCGCGCAGTTTGCGGGGGAGGGGCGGGGGAGGGGGAACCGACGTGTCTCGGGCATTCGTGCTCGCTGCCGCGCCCAAGCTGAGAAGTGCCGCCGGGCTAGATCCTTCGGCGCGCGCAGGACGAGGTACGGGCGGGTCCGGTGCGCTTGCGCCTCAGGATGACAAAGCTCCGCTCTCCGCACGTAGTTTGTGGGGTGGAGGGGCAGCGGAGGGGCCCGAAGTTCTCCCCCTCCCCTGCGCAGCGGGGGACGGGGGCCGGGGGGGCTGCCGCGGCATGCACCGGCATTCAGGCTCGACGCGCCCGAAGTTCTCCCCTCTCCCGCGCCGTTTGCGGGGGAGGGGCGGAGGAGGGGGAACCGACGCGGCTCGGGCATTCGTGCTCGCTGCCGCGCCCAGGCTGAGAAGTGCCGCCGGGCTAGATCCTTCGGCGCGCGAAGGACGAGGTACGGGCGGGTCCGGTGCGCTTGCGCCTCAGGATGACAAAGCTCCGCTCTCCGCACGTAGTTTGTGGGGTGAAGGGGCAGCGGAGGCCCCCGAAGTTCTCCCCCTCCCCTGCGCAGCGGGGGACGGGGGCCGGGGGGAGGGGGCTGCCGCGGCATGCATCGGCATCCAGCCTGAACCGGCCTGAAGTTCTCCCCCTCTCCACATGCGCAGCATGGGGGGAGGGGGCCGGGGGGAGGGGCCCTCCGGGGGAACTACGCCGGCGGCGGGCAGTACGGCAGCCCGTCCTCGTCCCAGCGAAGCTCCACGAGGGCGGCGTTGCGCGGCGCCTCGGGCGAGCCGAACCGGGCATGGGTGACCAGCCACTCGCGGCCATCCGCGGCGCGGAACCAGTCGCAGTGGCCCGGGGCATGGAAGCCGTGCTCGGGAAGCGAGCCCAGGACGAACCCGCGCCCATCGCGCGTAGCGTTCACCAGCGTCCCGGCATCGTCCTCCACCAGCGCGCCCACGGCGTAGAAGCCGAAGTAGCATCCGCCGCTGTACAGGTACACGCGCCGGCCCTGGGGATTGACCAGGCCGCCGACCGGCCCCTCGACGGTGCTCCAGCGCACGGTGTCGGTGCGCCAGTCCACGCCGGGGATGTCCTTCCAGGGCATGCGCCGCGCGCCGTCGAACAGGTGCCAGTCCTCCGACGGGCGCGCGAGCAGGGCGGGGGACGACAGGACGCGCGTGAGGTCGTCGCTGACCGCCACCTCCACGATGCCGGTGCCGAACGGCTCGCGGTCCACGAAGTCGGTGGCGTACGCCATCCGCAGCGAGCCGTCGGGCCCGGGGTACACGTCGGCGTCGATGGCGAAGTCGGTATCCGGCGTCAGCACGTGGCCGGTGTCGGTGAACGGGCCCTCCGGCCGGTCGCTGTCCGCGCGGCGGATCTGGTGGCCGATGTGCGCCTGCTCGCCGACGCCCGCGCCGTGCGAGTAGAGCATCACATACGGTCGGTCGAGCCCAGGGATGTGGCGCACGCATGGCGCCCAGAAGGCATACCGCGTCGCGTCGCCGTCCAGCGTGGGGCCGAGCGGATGCCAGGTGGCGAGGTCGTGCGAGGCGAACGCGGGAAAGGCGCCGGGCGTCGCCGTGCCGCCCCGCCCGTCGCTCGTTTGGTCCCGCGTGACGTACACGTAGTAGCGGTAGTCCGCAGCCACGCCGTCGGGGATGGCGAGCAGGTAGGGATCGCCCTGGTCGGCGGACTCGGGAAAGAGGGGCCGGTAGCTTGCCGGCCCGGGAACAGCCTCTGAGGAAGTCATACGATGAATCGCGTTCGTGGTCAGACTGCCTTCGCCCGCGCCGGATGGGCCCTGCTCGCCGCCGCGCAGTTCGCGGCATGCACCCCGCCCGTGCAGGCGCCGGGAACGCCCGCTCCCGCCACGGGCGCGGTCTGCACGTTCACGAACCCCGTCGCCAGGGGCGCCGACCCGTGGCTGGAGTTCCGCGACGGCTACTACTACATGGCGCAATCGAAGAACCAGGACGGGCAAAATAGCACCATCTGGGTGTTCCGGTCGAGAAAGCTCACCGACCCCATGCGCGACAGCGTAAAGGTGTGGACCGCGCCCGACACGGGGTGGAACCAGACGCACGTCTGGGCACCGGAAATCCGCATGGTGGACGGCCGCTGGTACATCTACTACGCCGCGGGCCGCCCCGGGCCACAGGATGCGCCGTTCATCTTCCAGCGCGCGGGGGTGATCCGCGCCGCCGGCAACGATCCGCAGGGCGCGTACGAAGACCTGGGCCAGCTGGACACGGGCGGCAGCCTGGCCACCCACGCCGACGACGTGTGGGCCATCGACTTCACCGTCCATCGCTTCAACGGCCAGCTGTACGGGATGTGGTCGGGGTGGGAGAACAACACGCCGCTCGCGCGCACGCCCCAGTACATCTACATCGCGCGGATGTCCAACCCGCACACCATCAGCGGCCCGCGCGCCCAGATCTCCGCGCCCACCGAAAGCTGGGAGCGGCGGGAAGATCCGGTGGACGGGCTGGACCTGAACGAAGGACCGCAGGTGCTGGCGCGCGGCGACCAGACGTTCGTCGTGTACTCCACGCGCGAGTCGTGGCTGCGGTCGTATCGCTTAGGGATGCTGCGGCTGAACAGCCCCACGGCGGATCCCATGCTGCCCTCCAGCTGGACCAAGACGGGCCCCGTGTTCGCCGAAGCCAACGGGGTGTACGGCCCGGGGCACAACGGCTTCGCGAAGTCGCCGGACGGCACGGAGGACTGGATCATCTACCACGCCAAGGTCGACACGGGACCCAACTGGAACCGGGTGATCCGCGCGCAGCCCTTCACCTGGAACGCGGACGGGTCGCCCAACTTCGGGCAGCCGGTGGCGTCGGGCGTGCCGCTGCGCGTCCCCTCCGGCGAGCCCTGCGAGCGCTGACCGGGCGCGGTCGATGAACGAGATCCGGCTCGCCGCCGTCGCCGATGCGCCCTTCAGGTTCGAGGGGGCGATCACCGACGGCTCGACCCTCGTCGTCATGGGACGGGATGCGGCCGGCGCGCGGATGATGGAGGAATACAGCCTGGGCGAGCGGACGCACAACGCCTGGCTGGACGTGTACGCCGCGCTGGCGGCGCGCTTCGGGACGCGGGTGCCGCGCAACCGGCAGCCGCCCGAGCCGGCGACGTTCCGTGCCCCATTTCGCCCGCTGCTGACGGAGAACCTGTCGCCGGACGTGCTGCACGGGTATGGCGATCCGGCGGTGATCCGCGCGGACGAGGGTGGCGGGACGTGGTACTACCTGGTCGCCACCTCCAACGACGCGCCCGACGCGTTTCCCATCGCCCGGTCGCGCGACCTCGCGGACTGGGAGATGGTGGGCTTCGTCTTCCCGCGCGGCCAGAAGCCGGCGTGGGCGGCGGACGGCGAGGGCGTCAGCGACTTCTGGGCGCCCGAGATGCACCGCGTTGGCGGCGAGTACCGGGTGTACTTCGCGGCGCGGGAGCGGGATGGACACGACCTCGCGATCGGCATGGCGACGTCTGCGAGCCCCGGCGGGCCGTTCGAGACACCGTCCGAGCCGGTGCTGCGCGGCGGCGTGATCGATCCGCACGTGGTGGTGGACGACGACGGCGCCGCCTTCCTGCTGTGGAAGGACGACACCAACGGCGTCTGGCCGGGGCTGCTTCACCAGCTGCTGCACGAGCACGGCCGGCTGATCGCCGAGCTGCTGCCGGACGAGGCCGACCGCCGCACCGCCTCGCTGCTGGCGACGCTGTGGCCGTGGGTGCGCACGCTGGAGCCGATGGAGCGCTTTTTCGCCCAGCAGGTCCTGGTAGAAGCCGTCACCGAGCGGTTTTCGGCGGTGAGGAACCGGCTCTCCGCGATGCTGGGCCGCGAGGCGGACCCGGAGGTGCGGCAGGCCATCCGGGCCGTCCTGAGCGCGATGCGCACGCCGGCATGGGCACAGCGGCTTTCGGAGGACGGGCGCAGGCTGGAAGGGGAGCGCACCCTGGTGCTGCAGAACGACCAGCCCTGGGAGGCGCACCTCATCGAGGGCATCTGGGTTACCCGGCGCGCCGGCAAGCACTACCTGTTCTACGCCGGGAACGACTTCTCGACCGCGCGCTACGGCATCGGCGTGGCCGTGGCGGACGCGCCGCTGGGACCATATCGCAAGATGGCCCAGCCGCTCCTCCGCTCCACGGCGGAGTGGTGGGGGCCGGGGCACCCGTCCGTGGCGCAGGGGCCGGACGGCGAGCCGTGGCTGTTCCTGCACGCCTTCTTTCCCGGCCGGACGGGATACAACGAGTTCCGCGCACTGCTCGCGGTGCCGCTGGTGCTGGACGGAGAACACGTGGCGGTGAGGGCGGACGACGAGAGCGTCGCCGTATACGATGACCTGGCGGAAATGCAAACGATCGGAGCTGCGCGATGAGGGTCCTGGTCACGGGTGGGGCGGGGTACATCGGCAGTGCCGTGGTGCACCAGCTGGTGACGGGTGGAGACGAAGTGGTGGTGTTCGACGACCTGTCGCAGGGGCACCGGGCCGCCGTGCATCCCCGGGCGACGCTGGTCGTCGCGGGGCTGGACGACCGGGGGGCGCTCGACCGGGCGATGGCGGAGCACCGGCCTGAGGGCATTCTCCACTTCGCCTCGCACACGCTGGTGGGCGAGTCGATGGAGCACCCGTTCCGCCACCTGGGGAACAACGTCCGCAACGGCTTGAACCTGCTGGAAAGCGCCGTGGAGCACGGCGTCCACCGCTTCATCCTGTCGTCGACGGCCAACCTGTTCGGCCTGCCGGACCGCGACCCCATCGACGAGGGGACGTCCATCTCGCCGGGAAGCCCGTACGGCGAGTCGAAGTTCATCCTGGAGCGGATGCTTCACTGGATGGACGACCGCTTCGGGATGCGCTATGCGGCGCTGCGGTACTTCAACGCCTGCGGCGCGCTCTCGCCCGAGCTGGGCGAGGACCACGATCCCGAGACGCACCTGATCCCCATCGTGCTGGAGGTGGCGCTGGGGCAGCGGGAGCGGGTGACCATCTTCGGCGAGGACTACGAGACGCCCGACGGCACCTGCATCCGCGACTACATCCACGTCGAAGACCTCGCCGACGCCCACATCCGTGCCCTGCGCGCGCTGGACCAGGGCAGCCGCACGTACAACCTGGGGATCGGCCACGGCTTCAGCGTGCGCCAGGTGATCGAGGCGGCGCGCGAGGTGACAGGGCATCCCATTCCCGCCGTCGCCGGCCCGCGCCGGCCCGGCGACCCCGCGCGGCTGATCGCGGCCAGCGACCGCATCCAGCGCGAGCTGGGGTGGGCGCCGAAGTGGACGGACCTGCACGCGATCATCGAAAGCGCCTGGGCGTGGCACCAGGCGCATCCGCGCGGCTACGACGACCGGGCCTCCGCGCCCGCTTCCTGAACCTTGATCCATTTCCTGACATGACCAGCGACAACGGCCTTCGCGCCCGCGTGACGCGGGAGTTCGAGGCGCGCTTCGGCGAGCCGCCGGCGTGCGTGGCCCGCGCGCCCGGCCGCGTGAACCTGATCGGCGAGCACACCGACTACAACGACGGCTTCGTGCTCCCCATGGCCATCGACCGCGCGGTGTGGATCGCCCTGCGGCCGTGCGCCGACCGCGGCGTGACCGTGCATTCGCTGGATTTCGCCGAGACGCGCTCGTTCAGCCTGGCGACGCTGGGGTGCAGCGAGGGCGGGTGGATCGAGTACCTGCGCGGGATGGCGTGGGCGCTGGAGAAGAAGGACCGCAACCTGGCCGGCTGGGAGGGCGTGACCGCCGGCGACGTGCCGATCGGCGCCGGGCTGTCGTCGAGCGCGGCGATGGAGCTGGCCACGGCGCGGGCGTTCTGCGCGGTGTCGGGGTTCGCGTGGGACGCGAGAGAGATGGCGCTCCTTGCGCAGAAGGCCGAGAACGGCTGGGTGGGCGTGCACTGCGGGGTGATGGACCAGATGATCTCGGCGGCGGGCGAGGAGGGGCACGCGCTGCTGATCGACTGCCGCTCGCTGGAGACGCGCTCGGTGCCGCTGCCGCCGGGGACCGCGGTGGTGATCCTGGACACCGCCACCCGCCGTGGCCTGGTGGACAGCGCCTACAACGAGCGCCGCCGCGACACCGCGTCCGCCGCCGCCGCGCTGGCCGTGCCCGCGCTGCGGGACGT